>NZ_JBEXTV010000001.1:255900-270136 GCF_040628835.1 Streptomyces sp. NPDC006134
CCACACGGCCCGAACGTCAGGCGCGGCCCCTCGACCGTGCCGCCCGGGCGATCGTCACGACCGCCTTCTCCAAGGCGTACTCGGGGTCGTCCCCGCCGCCCTTCACCCCGGCGTCCGCCTCGGCGACCGCCCGCAGCGCCACAGCCACCCCGTCCGGCGTCCAGCCCCGCATCTGCTGCCGCACCCGGTCGATCTTCCACGGCGGCATACCGAGCTCACGGGCGAGATCCGCCGGCCGTCCCCCGCGCGCGGACGACAGCTTGCCGATCGCCCGTACGCCCTGCGCCAGCGCGCTGGTGATCATCACCGGTGCCACCCCGGTCGCCAGCGACCAGCGCAGCGCCTCCAGCGCCTCCGCCGCCCGCCCCTCGACCGCCCGGTCGGCGACCGTGAAGCTGGACGCCTCGGCACGCCCGGTGTAGTACCGCCCGACGACCGCCTCGTCGATCGTGCCCTCGACGTCCGCGGCCAGCTGCGCGACCGCCGAGGCCAGCTCCCGCAGATCGCTGCCGATCGCGTCGACGAGCGCCTGGCACGCCTCCGGTGTGGCCGACCGCCCGGTGGTGCGGAACTCCCCCCGCACGAATGCCAGCCGGTCCGCCGGCTTCGTCATCTTCGGGCACGCCACCTCCCGCGCCCCCGCCTTGCGCGCGGCGTCCAGCAGCCCCTTGCCCTTGGCGCCGCCCGCGTGCAGCAGCACGAGGGTGATCTCCTCGGCGGGCGCCGAGAGATACCCCTTCACGTCCTTGACCGTGTCGGCGGACAGGTCCTGCGCATTGCGCACGACGACGACCTTGCGCTCGGCGAAGAGCGACGGACTGGTCAGCTCGGCGAGCGTGCCGGGCTGCAACTGGTCCGGGGTCAGGTCCCGTACGTCCGTGTCGGCGTCGGCGGCCCGCGCGGCGGCCACCACCTCCTGCACGGCACGGTCGAGCAGGAGCTCCTCCTGGCCCACGGCCAGGGTCACCGGGGCGAGAGGGTCGTCGTTCACAGTCTTCCTGGCCATCGCCTCAAGCATCCCACGCGCCACTGACAACGGACCGTGGACCACCGGGTGCGGACCGTGGAGCGCCAACCGCTGTGTGCCGACCATCGACCGCCGTGCGCCGACCGTGGAGCGCGGAACGCCGACCATCGACCGCCGTGCGCCGACCGTGGAGCGCGGAACGCGGGGCCGAAGGGCGCGGCGGCCCCGGCACGCCCTCGCGCCCGCCGGCCCCGCGACACTCCCCGAGCCTGCCGGCCGGCGGGGCTACGGCTCCTCCCGCCAGCCGTCCCACTCCTGCACGAACGCGTCCAGCGCGGCGGCGTCCAGCCGCTCCTCCTCGTCCCGCAGGACGACGAGCCACTGGGCGTCCTCGGCGTCGTCCTCACCGGCCAGCGCGTCCCGGACGAGCCGGGGTTCCTCCTCGACGCCGAACCGCTCCCCCAGCGCCTCGGCCACTTCCTCCGCGGCGTCGCGGTCGGGCAGCACCAGCACATGTCTCACGTCACTCACGCACGCCATTGTCCGGCATCGCGCCGTCGGCTCCGGCGTCGGCCGCCCGGTACGCGGACGCCCGGTACGCGGACGCCCGGTACGCGGACGGCTCCGGGCCGGCCGCGGCCCCGTCAGCCCTTGGGCACGATCTGCACGTCGAGCTCGACCTTGATGCTGGGCCCGACCACCGCGATGCCCCGCGCCAGCATGGTCTGCCAGCTCACCGTGTAGTCGTCCCGGTGCAGCTCGGTGGTGGCCCGGCAGGCCGCCCGGGTCTCCCCCTCCATTCCGTTGCCGAGCCCGAGGTACTCCGCGTCGAGTGTGACCGTCCGCGTGACGCCGTGCAGCGACAGCGCCCCGGTGACGGCCCAGCGGCTGCCGCCCCGGTACGCGAACCGGTCGCTGTAGAACTCCAGGGTCGGGAAACGCGCGACGTCCAGGAAGTCCGCCGACCGCAGGTGGTCGTCGCGCATCCGGACGCTGGTGTCGATGGACGCCGCGTCGATCACCACGTGCATGGCCGACTGCTCCATGCGCTCGCCGATCCGCACCGCCCCCGCGAAGGAGGTGAACCGGCCGTGGATGCGGGCCAGCCCGATGTGCCGCGCGGTGAACGCGATCGAGGAGTGGGTCGGCTCGATCTCCCAGTCACCCGGCGCGGGCAGCTCCGGCGGCCTGGCGGGCTGCAACGTCACATCGCCCAGGGAGGCGAGCGAATCCCCGGAGACCGTCACGCTCACCCGGTACGGGGTGTACCCCTCGGCGGTCACCGCGAGCCGGTACTCCCCCGCCGGCACCGCCACCAGGAACGTCCCGAAGGGATCCGTCTCGCCGCCGACCACCTTGCGGCCCATGGCGTCACTGACCGTGAACGCCGCCTGGGGCACCGGCTGGGAGACCGGATCGAGCACCCGGCAGCTCAGCACCCCCGCATCGGCCGGGGTCCGCACCGCGGCCAGGGGATTCGTTCGTTGCGTACGCCGCGTTCGGTTGCCCAGCCAACGGCCGATCATCAATGACACCCTCTACATACTTCAGTCACACTTCCCCCACGCATTACCGAAGACGCATTCGATCATTGCCGGAGCTTTCCAGGCAACACGAGCCCATATGACGGGAAACCAGCATCGGCGCCGGATACCTCCTGTGCCGGTCCGCGCGCCGTCCGCGGCCTCAGCTCCCCACCACCCGCAACCGGCCGCCCGTACCGACGACCGCCAGCGCCCCGTCCCGGTCCGTCCGCAGCACCGCCGCGCCCCCGGCGCGCAGGGCGGCGACCGTGCCGGGGGCGGGATGCCCGTACGGGTTGTCCTCCCCGCAGGAGATCAGCGCCAGCCGCGGAGAGATCCGGCGCATGAGGTCCGGGTCCTGGTATGCCGAGCCGTGGTGGGCCACTTTGAGCACGTCCGCGCCTTCCAGCGCCGCTGCCGCCGGTGACCTCGCCAGCGCCCGCTGGGCCGGGGGTTCCAGGTCGCCGAGCAGCAGCAGCCGCAGCCCGGCCGTCCGGACCAGCAGGGTGACGCTGGCATCGTTCGGCCCCTCCGGTTCCGGCACCGGGCCCGCCGGGGCCGCGTGCGTGCCCGCTCCGGGCCCAGGAGGTGGAAGAGGCCACACCACTTCCCAGGACAGCGCACCGGCCCGCCGCCGTTCCCCGGCGACGGCGTGCCGCACGGGGATGCGCCGGGCCGCCGCCTGGCGCCGGACGGACTCCGCCTGCTCCGCGGGCTCTTCGAAACCGGTCGTCTCGATCGCGCCCACCGCGCGCCCCCGCAGCACGCCGGGCAGGCCCGCCACGTGGTCGGCGTGGAAGTGGGTGAGCACCACGAGCGGGACCCGGGTGATGCCGAGCGAGCGCAGGCAGTGGTCGACGAGCGCGGGATCGGGTCCGGCGTCCACGACGACGCCCGTGCCCTCGCCCGCCGCGAGCACCAGCGCGTCGCCCTGCCCCACGTCGCACATCACCATCCGCCAGCCCGGCGGCGGCCACCCCGTGATCACCCGGGTCAGCGGTGGCGGCTGCACCACCACGAGCAGGAGCAGCACCCCGCAGACCCCGCACCACCAGGGGTGCCGTACCAGGCGCCGCCCGACGAGCAGCACGGCCACCGTGGCCGACGCGAGCAGCGCCGCCCCGGTCCAGCCGCCCGGCCAGTCCACCCCCGAGCCCGGCAGCGCCGCCCCGGTGCGGGCGACCTGCGCGATCCACTCCGCCGGCCAGCTCGCACACCAGGCCAGGGACTCGGCCACCGGCATCGTCAGCGGTGCCGTCGCCAGCGCCATGAAGCCCAGCACCGTGGCCGGCGCGACCGCGAACTCCACGAGCAGGTTGCACGGCACCGCCACCAGGCTCACCCGTGCCGAGAGCACGGCGACGACCGGCGCGCACACCGCCTGCGCGGCCGCCGCGGCGGCCAGCGCCTCCGCCGCCCGCGGCGGGACCCGGCGCCGCCGCAGTGCCGCGCTCCACCGGGGCGCGACCGTGAGCAGGGCCCCCGTGGCCAGCACGGAGAGCAGGAAGCCGTAACTGCGTGACAGCCACGGGTCGTACAGCACCAGCAGCAGGACGGCCGTCGCCAGCGCCGGGATCAGGGAGCGGCGGCGCCCGGTGGCCAGGGCGAGCAGCGCGACGGACCCGCAGGCCGCCGCCCGCAGCACACTCGGATCGGGCCGGCACACGACCACGAACCCGAGGGCGAGCACGCCGCCCAGCACGGCCGTCGTCCGCAAGGAGACGCCGAGGCGGGGCGCCAGCCCCCGGCGCTCACTGCGCTGGGCCAGTCCGGGCGGCCCGAGCAGCAGGGCGAGCAGGATGGTGAAGTTGGCACCGGAAACGGCGAGCAGGTGGGCGAGGTCGGTCTCCTTGAACGCCCGGTCCAGTTCGGGGGTGATGCGCGAGGTGTCCCCGACGACCAGACCCGGCAGCAGCGCCCGCGCGTCCGCCGGCAGGCCGTCGGTGGCCTCCCGCAGACCGGCCCGCAGCCGGCCCGCGACGCGCTGCGGCCCCGACGGCTCCCCCACCACGTCCGGTGCCGCCCGGCCCCGTACCCGCAGCACGGCCGCCACCCGGTCCCCGTCCGCCAACGCGGGCGCCAGCCGCCCGGTGACCCACAGCCGCGTGGACGGCAGCAGCCCGAGCCACGGGGCTCCGGCGGCCCGGCCTCCGGAGATCCACGGGCCACCGGCTCCGGCGGCGGATTCCCCGCCCGTCGTCCCCGGACCGGCGCGGACGACCAGCAGGACCGGCGTCCGGGTCGTGACCGCCGTCCCGTCCGCGGCCACCCGCCGTACGTCGGCGTCGATCAGCACCGCGTCCGGGGCCATGTGGTCGCCCCGGACGCGGGGCCGGGTGAGCCGGGGGTCGGAGGTGACCTCCACCTCGGCGGTCACGGTCGCGTACCGCTTCGCGAGGTCCGGTACGGGCCCCCGGCGCAGGTCGGCCCCGTGGAGTCCGGCCGAGGCCGCGGCCGCGGCGACGCAGAGCAGCACGGCGGCGGCCGGCATGCGTGACCAGGCCCCTGCCCCGGCCCCACGCCGCAGCGACGGCGGCACCGCTCGGGCCGGTGCCGTCAGCAGGAGGCCGGCGACGGCCAGGCAGCCGGTCACGGCACCGGCGGTCCATCCCGGCGAGGCGTCCAGCAGCAGCGCCGCCGTCGCCCAGGCCGCGAGCGCGGGCGGCACCAGCCGCAGGTCCGCCGGTCCTTCCTGCCGGGGCCGGGCCGCCCCCAGCCGCGTCCCGGAGGCCGCGTGCACGGCCGCTCGGGCGGGTGGCGTCCGGGCGGGGGCCGGGGTGTGGGGCAGGGCGGCGGGGGCCGGGGTGTGGGGCAGGGCGGCGGGGGCTGGAACGTGGGGCAGGGCGGGGACCGGGGCGGTCGTGTGCTCCGGTGGTTCGGGAGCGGGACTCATGGCCGGACCAGGTGCCGCAGGTCGGCGAAGCGCCGCTCGCCGATTCCATTCACGTCGCGCAGTTCGTCCACCGAGCGGAATCCGCCGTGCTGGGTGCGGTAGTCGACGATGTGCCGGGCCAGCACGGGGCCGACGCCCGGCAACGTCTCGAGCTGGTCGGCGGTTGCCGTGCTGAGGGAGATCGGAGCCGCGGGGCCCGCCGCGGCGGCCCCGGCCGGGCCACCCGCGCCGGGAGCCGGGCCGGGCACCGGGACAGGGACGGGAGCCGGTCCGCCGACGACGACCTGCTCGCCGTCCACGAGGAGGCGGGCGCGGTTGAGGCCGTCGGTGTCGGTGCCGGGACGCACGCCGCCGGCCGCGCGCAGGGCGTCCGCGACCCTCGAACCGGCCGGCAGCCGGTGGATCCCGGGCTCGCGGACCTTGCCGCCGACGTCCACGACGATCTCGGCGCCGGCCGGGGGCGAGACCCCGGCCGTGGGCTTCGGTACGCCGTTCCCCGAGTCCACCGGTCCCGGCCCCCCACCCTGTCCCTGTCCCTGCCCCTGCCCCTGTTCGCCGTACGGCGCCACTGCCCGCACCACCTCCGGGGCCCGCACGGACTGGGTACGGCCCGCCCAGAAGTGCTGCGCGGCGAAGGCCGCGGCGGCGACGAGCACCACCGCGAGGGCGGCCACGCTCCGCCGTTCCAGTCCGCACCTGGCCTGCAGCCACACGGGCAGCCGCTCCCGCAGGGCCGGCCCGGCCCGCTCCCGCCAGCCGCCCTCGGCCGGCGCGCGTTCCGCCCCCGCGCCGTCCGTGCCTCCCCCGTGTTCGCGTGCGCCCGGCGTCTCCCGCCCGTCCCCGGCAGGCGGCCCCGTGACAAGGCACCCCACGGCAGGCGGCCCCGCGACAGGAGGTCCGACGTCAGGACATCCGGCGGCAGATCCGTCGGGCGGCGGACCCTTGACCGGCTCCGGCCCCTTGACCGGCTCCGGCCGCTCGCCGCCGCGGGCGGCGAAGAGCAGGTCCGCGCGTCGGCGGAGCTCCTCGGCCGGGGCCTGCCGGCGCTGTGAGCGGCCGTGGGCGCGGAGCGGGCGGCGGTGGCGGGTACGGCCGTCGGAGGCGGGCCCGCGGCCCGGGCCGCTGGTCGCCGTCGCTGTGCGTGAACGTGATCGAAGAGCCATGCGACGAGGATCGGGCACCTCGCCGCACTCGCGATGATCATGGTGGTTTTCCGGGGACTACTGCCCGGTTGTGGATACCCCGGCCACCCGCACGGGTGACAGGAGGGATGACAGGACGGAAGGCCGGTGGTGCCGCGCCGCCTCAGCGGGGCGACACCACGACCCCCAGCAATCCTGGCCCCGTGTGCGCCCCGATCACCGCCCCGACCTCGCTCACGTGCAGGTCGGCCAGCCCGGGGACCCGCGCCCGCAGGCGGTCCGCGAGGGCCGACGCCCGGTCGGGGGCGGCGAGATGGTGGACGGCGATGTCGACCTGGGAGCCGCCCGCGCGGTCGGCGACGATCTCCTCCAGGCGGGCGATCGCCTTGGACGCCGTCCGTACCTTCTCCAGGGGTTCGATCCTTCCCTCGCCCAACTGCAGAAGCGGCTTCACCGCGAACGCCGAGCCGAGCAGGGCCTGCGCGGCCCCGATCCGGCCGCCGCGCCGCAGATAGTCGAGGGTGTCGACGTAGAAGTAGGCGGAGGTGCCCGCGGCGCGCTTCTCCGCGGCCGTGACAGCCTCGTCCTCCGTGGCGCCCGCCTCCGCCGCCTCGGCCGCGGCGAGCGCGCAGAACCCGAGCGCCATCGCGACCATCCCGGTGTCCACGACCCGCACGGGCACCGGCGCCTCCCGGGCCGCGGCCACCGCCGCGTCGTACGTCCCCGACAGTTCGGCGGACAGGTGGAGCGAGACGATGCCGTCGGCGCCGGACTCGGCGACCTTGCGGTAGGTCTCGGCGAAGAGCCCGGGGCTCGGGCGGGAGGTGGTGACCGGGCGTCGCTTCTGCAGGGCCTGGGCCAGGGAGCGGGTGGAGATCTCGGTGCCCTCCTCCAGGGCCCGGTCGCCGAGGACCACGGTCAGGGGGACCGTGGTGATGCCGTGGCGCTCCATCGTCCGGGCCGGAAGGTAGGCCGTTGAATCGGTGACGATCGCGACATGGCGGGACATGTGCTGGAGGTTACCTGGCGTAGCGCGCGTGCGGCAGCCCGGCCCCGGCCGGGCGGGGCGGACGGGACCGGATCAAGTCGTGTTCTCGGGGCGGGTCTTCCGCTGCCAGGGGTGGGCGGGCCGCGGATCGGGCGGGGTGATGGCGGGACGCGCCGGTTCCTGCGCCGGGTGCGGGCCACCGTCCGGGTGCGGCCGCGGGTCCTGGGACCGGGTCTGCCGTGCCGCCGCGCCGTCGGCGGCCGGGGCTTCGGGCCACGGAGGCGGCGGCGTGGACGGCTCGTCCGTCCGTGACCAGTGCCGCAGGGCACCGGCCTCGACGTCGATCTGCGCGCTCAGCATGTCGAGGTCGTCGTCGGCGAAGCGGCGGGCCCGGTCGCGGGCCGCCCAGCGCAGCGAGTCCGCGGAGTGGGTGATGCGCTCGGTGCGCTCCCGCAGGTCCGGCAGCCGCGCGGCGAGCGTGGCACGGTCCGGTTCGGACTCCAGGCGCCTGAGTTCGGCGTCGAGTTCGTGCCCGTGCGCGCTCAGTCGCTCGAACAGGGCCAGGGACTCCTTGAGGGACGCGTCCTCGGCCACGCCCGCGTGCAGGGCGTCCTGCGTGGCCCGCATCGAGGTGCGCAGGGCCAGTCGCAGCTGGGCGAGCTCGCCCGCCGGACCGGGCTGCGCGAAGGACTTGGCGCGCAGCGTGTGGTCCTCGACCGTGCGGCGGGCCTGGGTGAGGGTGCGGTCCACGCCGCGTTTGGCGGCGCCGACCGCCTTCACCGTGGCGTAGACGCCGAGGGCGACGAAGAGCACGAAGAGCAGGGCGAAGACTGCGATCACTGCTTCCACGGTGCTCCTCCTCCGGCCCTGCGGGTCTCCGGCCTGCCACGGCAGCCGCCGCGCCGCTCTTCAACGGTAAACGCAACGGGCAGGCCCGGAGTTCCGGAAGAACCCCGAACCTGCCCGTAGGGGACCACCCCGAGCCCGTCCGCGCGACCGGCCGCACGCAGCCGCCGGTGCGCGGCGGAAGTGTGCGGCCGGACGCCGGACGCCTACGCCGTAACGATGTTCACCAGCTTCGGCGCACGCACGATCACCTTGCGGATCCCGGCCCCGCCCAGCGCGGCGACGACCTTCTCGTCGGCCAGCGCCACCTTCTCCAGCTCCTCCTCGGAGATGGACGGCGCCACCTCCAGCCGCGCCTTGACCTTGCCCTTGACCTGCACCACGCACGTCACGGTCTCGTCCACGACGTACGCCGGGTCGGCGACGGGGAAGTCCTGGTGGACCACCGAGGCGGTGTGGCCCAGCCGGCGCCACAGCTCCTCGGCGATGTGCGGGGCCAGCGGCGCCACCAGCAGCACCAGAGCCTCGGCGACCGGCCGGGACACCGGGCCGCCCGCCTTGGTCAGGTGGTTGTTCAGCTCGGTGATCTTGGCGATGGCGGTGTTGAACCGCATGCCCTCCAGGTCCTGGCGCACGCCGTCGATCGCCTTGTGCAGGGCGCGCAGCGTCTCCTCGTCCGGCTCGGCGTCGGTGACCGTCACCTCGCCGGTCGTCTCGTCGACGATGTTGCGCCACAGCCGCTGCAGCAGCCGGAACTGGCCCACCACCGCGCGCGTGTCCCACGGCCGGGACACGTCCAGCGGGCCCATGGCCATCTCGTACAGGCGCAGCGTGTCGGCGCCGTACTCGGCGCAGATCTCGTCCGGCGTGACGGCGTTCTTCAGGGACTTGCCCATCTTGCCCAGCAGACGGGTGACCTTCTCGCCCTGGTACCAGTACGCGCCGTCGCGCTCCTCCACCTCGGCGGCCGGTACGGCGATCCCGCGCGCGTCACGGTAGACGTACGCCTGGATCATGCCCTGGTTGAACAGCTTGTGGAACGGCTCGGCCGAGGAGATGTGCCCCAGGTCGTACAGGACCTTGGACCAGAAGCGCGCGTACAGCAGGTGCAGCACGGCGTGCTCGGCGCCGCCGACGTACAGGTCGACGCCGCCGTGCGGCTGCCCCTCGCGCGGGCCCATCCAGTACCGCTCGATCTCGGGGTCGACCAGCTTGTCGCCGTTGTGCGGGTCCAGGTAGCGCAGCTCGTACCAGCACGAACCGGCCCAGTTGGGCATGGTGTTGGTCTCGCGGCGGTACTTCTTCGGCCCGTCGCCCAGGTCCAGGGTGACGTTGACCCAGTCCTCGTTGCGCGACAGCGGCGTCTCGGGCTGGGTGTCGGCGTCGTCCGGGTCGAAGGTGCGCGGGGAGTAGTCCTCGACCTCGGGCAGCTCCAGCGGCAGCATCGACTCGGGCAGCGCGTGGGCGATGCCGTCCTCGTCGTAGACGATCGGGAAGGGCTCGCCCCAGTAGCGCTGGCGGCTGAACAGCCAGTCGCGCAGCCGGTAGTTGACGGTGCCCTCGCCGATGCCCTGCTCCTCCAGCCAGGCGGTGACGCGGGCCTTGGCCTCGGCGACGCCCAGGCCGTCCAGGGAGACGTCCGCGCCGGTGGAGTTCACGATCGTCGCGTCGTGCGCCACGAAGGCGTCGTCCCACGCGGAGGGGTCGGTGCCGCGGCCGTCGGTCGGCTCCACGACGCAGCGCATCGGCAGCTCGAAGGCGCGCGCGAAGGCGAAGTCCCGCGTGTCGTGCGCGGGGACGGCCATGATGGCGCCGGTGCCGTAGCCCATCAGGACGTAGTCGGCGATGAAGACCGGGATCTTCTCGCCGGTGACCGGGTTGGTCGCGTACGCGCCGGTGAAGACGCCGGTCTTGTCCTTGGCCTCGGCCTGCCGCTCGACGTCGGACTTGGACGCGGCCTGCGCGCGGTAGGCGGCGACGGCCTCGGCCGGGGTGGCGTGGCCGCCGGTCCACGCCTCGCGCGTGCCCTCGGGCCAGGCGGCCGGGGTGAACTTCTCCACCAGCGGGTGCTCGGGCGCCAGCACCATGTAGGTGGCGCCGAACAGGGTGTCCTGGCGGGTGGTGAAGACGGTGATGTGCTCGCCGTCGATGGGGAAGTCGATGCGGGCGCCCTCGGAGCGGCCGATCCAGTTGCGCTGCTGCAGCTTGATGGCCTCGGGCCAGTCCAGCTCGTCCAGGTCGTCCAGCAGCCGGTCGGCGTAGGCGGTGATGCGCATGTTCCACTGGCGCAGCTTGGCCTTGAAGACGGGGAAGTTGCCGCGCTCGGAGCGGCCCTCGGCGGTGACCTCCTCGTTGGCCAGTACGGTGCCCAGGCCGGGGCACCAGTTGACGGGCGCGTCGGAGGCGTAGGCCAGGCGGTACTCGCCCAGGACGTCGGCGCGCTCGGCGGCGGTCAGCTCGCTCCAGGAACGGCCGCCGGGGACGGCGCGCTCACCGGACTCGAACTGCTCGACCAGCTCGGAGATCGGGCGGGCCTTCCTCGCCTCCTCGTCGTACCAGGAGTTGAAGATCTGCAGGAAGATCCACTGGGTCCACTTGTAGTACTCCGGGTCGATCGTGGCGAACGACCGGCGCTTGTCGTGGCCCAGGCCCAGCCGGCGCAGCTGGGCCTTCATGTTCTCGATGTTGGCCTCGGTGGACACGCGCGGGTGCGTGCCGGTCTGCACGGCGTACTGCTCGGCGGGCAGCCCGAAGGCGTCGAAGCCCAGGGTGTGCAGGACGTTGTGGCCGGTCATGCGCTGGAAGCGCGCGAAGACGTCGGTGGCGATGTAGCCCAGCGGGTGTCCGACGTGCAGGCCCGCACCGGAGGGGTACGGGAACATGTCCATGATGAACTTCTTGGGCTTGGCGACCAGCTCCGGGTCGCCCGCCAGGTCCCCGCTCGGGTTGGGCGCCGCGTAGGTGCCCTCGGCGTCCCAGAAGTCCTGCCAGCGTGCCTCGATCTCCGCGGCCACGGCGGCCGTGTAGCGGTGCGGCGCGGCATCCGCTGTCATGCCAGGGGTGGCAGCGGGGTTCGTCTCGCTCATGATCCTCAAAGCTCCATCGATCGTCTCTGCCTACGGCTGCCGAGAAACGAAAAATCCCCTCGCACAGGAGGGGACGCCGCGCCGATTCCGGCCACTCGACTCGTCCGGTGGCCGGGACTGATCAGCGCGGCCCGCTAAGCAGAAGGCGTACGGCACGCATGGCGTCAGGGTACCGCAGCCTCCACGCGGGCGGCGACGCGCTTCCGGTGGACCTCCGCGGCGGCGGGAGCGGCAACGGGCACACGCCCGCCGGACGCGGCCCGAGCGACATCCGCCGACCACCGGCCCGCACGCCGAGCCGGGCACGGTCCCGCCGACGGCCTCCGGAGCGGCGCCCCGCCCGATGGCGCCGAAGGCCCCCACGGGCGTGCCACCGCGATACGTCCTCCAGCCCGCCGGCACTCTCCGGGACCGCGGACGCCGTGCGCTCGGCCACTGCCCCGTATCGGCCGCCGACCCGGAAACGAGAAGATCCCGCCGGGTCTGACGACCCTGCGGGATCTTTCTGTGGAGCTAAGGAGAATTGAACTCCTGACCTCCTGCATGCCATGCAGGCGCTCTACCAACTGAGCTATAGCCCCTTGCCGTGTTTCTTCCGGTTTCCCCGGCGGCGACGCCAACATTACACGGTCCCCCCGGCCCAACACCAAATCGGTTTCACTCTGTCCCGTTTTGCCCCTGATGTCGCCCCCTGAGTCGGTCTCCAGACCGCCTCTGACGCAGGAAGCCGGAGGGTCAGGCCGTGACGAACGAGTAGAACCGCTTGAGCGTGCAGTGCTCTTCGAGGAGCCGGCCGTAGATCGGCTCACCCTCCAGTTCGCGGTACGTCTCGATCGGGTCGCCTTTTATGATCAGCGCCCGCGCGCACTCCTCGCACCAGTACTGGTACTCCGGGTTGACCGGCTCCATGTCGCGGACGATCGGCGTACCGCTGCCGCACCAGTCGCACTTCCGCCTGTGTGCACCCATCGATCAGCTCCAGCTGTGGCCGCAGGCCGTGCACACGTACGAGATTCCGCCGTTGTCCCCGAGGACTTGGGCCACGTGCGCGGAACCGCAGGAAGGGCAGCTGAGGCGGATGACCGTGTCATGCGTCACAGCGGTGTCGAGGAAGTGATCGACCTCCTCGCGGATGCTCGCAGGCATCGCTGCTCCCTCCCGTCGGGCCGCGCTCCCTTCCGGCTGTTTGATTCTGCCACGACCGGGCCAACACGGTCAGCGACGCTTTGGATACCAGTCCGGACACGACCTCCGGACACGGCGTCCGGACACGACATCCGGAGCGGCCGCTCCCCGGCGCGCCCCGCGGCCAACGGCGCCCGCCCGGCGGAAGTAGCCCGGCGGGGGAAACGAAGAATCCCGCCCCCCGGAGGGGACGGGATTCGTCCGTGTGCTGTGGAGCTAAGGAGAATTGAACTCCTGACCTCCTGCATGCCATGCAGGCGCTCTACCAACTGAGCTATAGCCCCTTGCGTTCTTCCCGCTCGGCGGGGCGAACAAGAAGAACTTTAGCCTGCGACCTGCCGGAAAGTGAAATCCGGGGTCCCGGACCCGCCGCGCGCCGCTCAGTCGTCGTCGCCGAGCACCGGCTCCGGCAGGGTGCCGGCGTTGTGCTCCAGCAGCCGCCAGCCGCGGGCGCCCTCGCCGAGGACCGACCAGCAGCAGTTGGTCAGGCCGCCGAGGCTCTCCCAGTTGTGCGGTGCCAGCCCGAGGAGACGGCCGATGGTGGTGCGGATCGTGCCGCCGTGGCTGACCACGACGAGCGTGCCGTCCTCGGGGAGCTTCTCGACGTGCCGGAGCACGACGGGGGCGGCGCGGTCGGCGACCTCGGTCTCCAGTTCGCCGCCGCCGCGGCGCACGGGCTCGCCGCGCTTCCACGCCGCGTACTCCTCGCCGTACCGGGCAATGATCTCGTCGTGGGTCAGGCCCTGCCAGACGCCCGCGTAGGTCTCGCGCAGCCCCTCGTCGAGGGTCACGTCGAGGCCGGTGAGCGCGGCGAGCTCGGCGGCGGTGTCCGCGGCCCGCCTCAGGTCCGAGGCGACGATCGCGTCGGGCCTGAGGCCGGCGAGCAGCCGGGCGGCGCGGCGGGCCTGGGCGACACCGGTCTCGGTGAGCTCGATGTCCGTGGTGCCCTGGAAGCGGCGCTCCACGTTCCAGGCGGTCTGGCCGTGCCGCCAGAGGATGACGCGGCGGCCCCTGCCCTGCTTCCCGCCGGGCCCGGCGGCGGCGCCGCTCACCGCCACTCTCCGCCCGCCTCCGCGGCCTCCTCGGCGGCGGCCTGCGCCCGCGCGTGCTCCTCGGCCTTGCCGCGGGTGGCCCGGGCGTCGTCGGGCAGCTCGATCTCGGGGCAGTCCTTCCACAGCCGCTCCAGGGCGTAGAAGACGCGCTCCTCGCTGTGCTGGACGTGGACGACGATGTCGACGTAGTCGAGCAGGACCCAGCGGGCCTCGCGGTCGCCCTCGCGGCGCACGGGCTTGGCGCCGAGCTCCTTGAGGAGCCGTTCCTCGATCTCGTCGACGATCGCCTTGACCTGGCGGTCGTTGGGCGCGGAGGCGAGGAGGAAGGCGTCCGTGATCGACAGCACGT
Organism: Streptomyces sp. NPDC006134; assembly: GCF_040628835.1. Lineage (NCBI taxonomy): Bacteria > Bacillati > Actinomycetota > Actinomycetes > Kitasatosporales > Streptomycetaceae > Streptomyces > Streptomyces sp. NPDC006134. The sequence continues at coordinate 269,932 of NZ_JBEXTV010000001.1, forward strand.
CGCTGACGTCGTAGGCGACGACGTCGTGGGCGAGCTTGTCGGCGGCCGCCTGGGCGGCGGTGTTGATGAGCTCCAGGGAGCGGTCGGTTGCGGTCACTGCACGGCTTTCGGTCGGCGGTCGGTTTGCCTTCCAGGGTCTCACGGACGGCCGCGGGCACCCGGGGCATAAAAGGGCGGCCCCGCGTGGGCCGCGTCACGCGCGTGA